>NZ_JARWKU010000029.1:0-473 GCF_029846435.1 Cobetia sp. 1AS1 | reverse complement strand
AGGGCACCGGTATTGGCTTCCACATCGTCGGTCGCGGAAGCGATGGTCGGCGTGTTCGGTGCGGTAACGTCAGCGTCTTCCGGCACCACCAGGGTGTCAGAGACTGCACTTTCATTGCCCGCGGCGTCAGTGACGGTGGCGGTCAGTTCAGCGCCGGCTTCCTGCTTCGGAGATAGCGTGATGCTGAAGGTGCCGTCATCGGCGACAGTACCGCTGCCCAGCAGATCGCCATCACCATTGGTGACTTCGACGGTCCCGCCGGCCTCGGCGCTACCATTGACGGTGCTGCCATTGGCGGTCTCGCCATCCGTCTCGCTCAGAACCGGCGCATCCGGTGCTGAAGTATCAACTGTCAGCGTGAACTCGCCAGACGGCGCGCTCACATTGCCGGCTTCGTCAGTCGCGGTGACGCTGAAGACGTGGTCGCCCTCGGTGAGCTCAGTGCTCGGGGTGTAGCGCCAGGCGCCATTGGC
>NZ_JARWKU010000028.1:0-496 GCF_029846435.1 Cobetia sp. 1AS1 | reverse complement strand
CATGCGCTTGGCGCACATATCTATCGTCAGCATGATTCACATTGTTAAAGAGCGGCTGTTCAGAGAACAGTGAGAAGTCACACAACCTTCACGAGGAAGGCGATATGCTTGTCACTGTGGACTGTGCAGCGTTATCAGGTAGTAGAAGCTGAACCGGACTTTCATGGTGGAGCCAAGCGGGATCGAACCGCTGACCTCCTGCGTGCAAGGCAGGCGCTCTCCCAGCTGAGCTATGGCCCCAAAGTCGGCAAAACCGTGTCGACAAAAGCACGAAGCTTTTGGTGGGTCTGGGCAGATTTGAACTGCCGACCTCACCCTTATCAGGGGTGCGCTCTAACCAACTGAGCTACAGACCCGACACTACTACTCGATAAACTAACTTGATCAGGTAATTCGTTGTGAGCACTTGCCGCGAGCAGTAGACAGTGTCGATAAGGAGGTGATCCAGCCCCAGGTTCCCCTAGGGCTACCTTGTTACGACTTCACCCCAGTCATG
>NZ_JARWKU010000027.1:0-595 GCF_029846435.1 Cobetia sp. 1AS1 | reverse complement strand
GGCCCTTACGGGTAGGGCTACACACGTGCTACAATGGCAAGTACAAAGGGTTGCAATACTGCGAAGTGGAGCCAATCCCATAAAGCTTGCCTCAGTCCGGATTGGAGTCTGCAACTCGACTCCATGAAGTCGGAATCGCTAGTAATCGTGGATCAGAATGCCACGGTGAATACGTTCCCGGGCCTTGTACACACCGCCCGTCACACCATGGGAGTGGACTGCACCAGAAGTGGTTAGCCTAACCTTCGGGAGGGCGATCACCACGGTGTGGTTCATGACTGGGGTGAAGTCGTAACAAGGTAGCCCTAGGGGAACCTGGGGCTGGATCACCTCCTTATCGACACTGTCTATCGCTCGCGGCAAGTGCTCACAACGAATTACCTGATCTTATTGCTGGCTTAGCCGGCAGTGGCAAGCGTGCTCAACAGAGCGCGCTTCTCACTGTTCTCTGAACAGCCGCTCTTTAACAATGTGAATCATGCTGACGATAGATATGTGCGCCAAGCGCATGTCTATCAAAACGATATGTCGGAGAGGTCCGACAGATTCGTAATCCTTGACAGACCCCTTGGGGTTATATGGTCAAGCGATTAAG
>NZ_JARWKU010000026.1:0-680 GCF_029846435.1 Cobetia sp. 1AS1 | reverse complement strand
CAAAACAATCACCTGCAAACCTCTTTCACCGCTGGTAACGCCATGCGTCCCCGGCAGCGGATGCGTACTTTACGCACCAACCGCCGTGAGGGCAAGCGCTTTTTGAAGATCATGCCAGATTTAACCTTCACACCCCAGATTCTGGCACCTGAAGCACTCCAGCCAGACGATCTCTGACAACGAGGCTTGTCTTGAGCACCCTTTTCTTCACCTGGCGGCGCACGCAAAAAAACCCAGTCTTGCGCATAAAAAATATCCCGAACGACACCACTCCCGGCCCAGACATGACGGAAATGAGCATCTGCCTGACGCTCCTCGACGCCGACAGATGCATGCGAGGTGCTTCAAACCACACAAAAACGCCCCAACAGCAAAAGCTGCAGGGGCGATGCTTGGTAAAACCAGGGATAAATAACAAGCGCATCATTTTCCCATCAATGGCAGAACCATCACAGCACGATGATGAGCCAAAGACTTTCTTCTTATGCAGCCTGGGAAGGTTATCTCACGCACCACTTTTCCATGTACCTCTTTCTGCACACGGCTTTTCTTTTGCGCCAATTTTTCCTGAGCACAAAGAGAACCGCCCCTGCAGCAAGGCTGCAGGGGCGGTTCGGGATAAGTGCCTGACGATGACCTACTCTCACATGGAGAAACTCCACACTACCATCGGCGCTAAG
>NZ_JARWKU010000024.1:0-882 GCF_029846435.1 Cobetia sp. 1AS1 | reverse complement strand
TGCGTAAAGTACGCATCCGCTGCCGGGGACGCATGGCGTTACCAGCGGTGAAAGAGGTTTGCAGGTGATTGTTTTGCTTGAGGTTTTTGAAGTCCGCTTCGAATTCATCGATTGACAATCCCGGGCGATTCGCTAGAATACGCCGCACTCCTTACGGAACAGGTGATCGAGCAACGCTCCTCACCGCTTGATGATGCTTAGAGGCAGTCGACTGACTCATCATCAAGTGCTTGACTTCTCAAGCGTTCCAAGTAGAATATGCCTCCTCGCTTAACAGCGACGCTCTTTAAAAATTTGATCAGGTAATTCGTGTGAGCGCTTGCCGATGAGTGGTGACAAGGTCACCAAATATCGGAGCAAGCCTCTCACGAGAAGTTTGACTCTGAACCAAGTTTGGTCTGCTTAACAGACTATCAAGCTTTCAACTGAAGAGTTTGATCATGGCTCAGATTGAACGCTGGCGGCAGGCTTAACACATGCAAGTCGAGCGGAAACGATCCTAGCTTGCTAGGAGGCGTCGAGCGGCGGACGGGTGAGTAATGCATGGGAATCTGCCCGATAGTGGGGGACAACCTGGGGAAACTCAGGCTAATACCGCATACGTCCTACGGGAGAAAGCAGGGGATCTTCGGACCTTGCGCTATCGGATGAGCCCATGTCGGATTAGCTTGTTGGTGAGGTAATGGCTCACCAAGGCGACGATCCGTAGCTGGTCTGAGAGGATGATCAGCCACACTGGGACTGAGACACGGCCCAGACTCCTACGGGAGGCAGCAGTGGGGAATATTGGACAATGGGCGAAAGCCTGATCCAGCCATGCCGCGTGTGTGAAGAAGGCCTTCGGGTTGTAAAGCACTTTCAGCGAGGAAGAACGCCTTGGGA
>NZ_JARWKU010000023.1:0-1825 GCF_029846435.1 Cobetia sp. 1AS1 | reverse complement strand
GTCAACGACATGATCGCCGAGATCAGTGCCGGCGCACGTGAGCAGAGTGCCGGCGTCGGCCAGGTGAATACCGCGGTCAGCGAGCTGGATGCGATGACGCAGCAGAACACCACCCTGGTCAATCAGGTCAGTGGCGCGGCGCGCAGCATGAGCGCACAGGCCCAGGCGCTGGAGCAGCTGATGGCCGGCTTCAAGGTGGCGGGCGCTCAGGATATGGCAACATCGTCCATGTCGCATCAGTCCATGGCGCACATGAACACCCAGCAGATGGCGGCTACCGAGCAGTCTGCCTTCACGCCGCCGGCAACCGCCTCGCGCGGCTCCCAGCGTCGTGAAGAGGAGGAGTGGGAAGCCTTCTGAGCGCGCTCGGCTCCAAGCTGACCCCTGAGCTCGATCCTGCGCCAAGAGCTTGATCGAGCGCCATTGAACGTGACAGCTAGCCGTTGATGTTTCCGCCAAGCCCTTGCCGACTGCCGTCGGTGAGGGCTTTTTCGTGGCCAGGGCTTATGTGACCCACGTTCATGTGATCAACGCTCATGTGGCCAACGCCCGCCACTGATATCAGCGCCATATGAAAGTGTCATCTTGATGACAGTTAGTGGTGTTTTTTGCTGTCTCCTGAAAAAAGATGAATTCTTTTTTCTGGCCCTTCAGTTAAGCCAACGTTGGTCGATAGTCGGTGAACTTCCACCACACCGGGTACCCGCGGTATGACTTCACTCAGACAGCGTCTGGCGCATGCCAGCGTCGGCAGCAAGTTGGCGCTATTGATCCTGATCCTCATGATGGCAGCATTTCTGACGCTGGGACTGGTGTTCTCGAGCGCCAGCGCACGCCAGGTTGAAGGAGACATGGAGATTGCCCTCAAGCAGCAACAGCGTCAGGTCACCCAGATGCTCACCTTGTTCGATACCTCGATGCAGGCGAGTGTCACACGCATGCTGAGCGCATTCCTAGCCACGATTCCCGATAGTTTCAGTCTCGATGACAGCCGCAGACTGAAAGCTGGTGAGCGTCTGGTACCGGTGCTGCGCAATGCCGGCATCATGCAGAACAGCCAGCCGCTGTATCTGGACAATTTCACCCAGAGGACCGGCGCCCCTGTCAGTCTGTTCGTGCGCGATGGCGATGACTTCGTCGGCATTTCCACCTCGTTGCAGAATACCGATGGTTCACGGATGCTCGGCTTCGCTCTGGAGGGCGAGGTGCTGTCTGCGCTGCGCAATGGTCAGTCCTACAGCGGCTTGCTGAATCTGGCAGACAAGCATTACATGACGCGTTATCAGCCCATCGAGGACGAGGCGGGAGACATCGTGGGTGCTTCCTTCATCGGGGTGGATATCGGGGCTCAGATCCAGGAGCTCTACACCACGATCACCAACGTGAAATGGCATGAGGGAGATTTCAGTCTGCTGGCAAGCACTGCCGCCGCGAGCCCTGGCCGGGTGCTGGCTGGCGACCAGTGGCAGGGGACTTCATTGCTTGATGTCCGTGACGACCAGGGGCGTCAGATCTTCGCGAAGTTGCTCGATCAGCCCCAGGGCCAGATGGAATATCGCCTGCCCGGAGAGACGGGCACCAAGGTCACGCGCTTCGAACAATACCCGGCGTGGGAATGGGTGGTGGCGACCACGATCGACAAGCAGGAAGTGACGGCGGGCATCACGCAGGTTCGCAATCAGGTCTTCGGGCTGGCACTGCTGTTGGCGCTGGCCGTGGCCGGCATTCTCTACTTCCTCGAGCGTCGCCTGATCAGTCGTCCGCTGGATGCGCTGGTGTCACTGGCGCAGGCATTGGCGCGGGGCGATCTGTCCCAGCGCATCAC
>NZ_JARWKU010000022.1:0-1850 GCF_029846435.1 Cobetia sp. 1AS1 | reverse complement strand
GCGCCGACCACCACTGCCACCATTGACGCGATCAGCGACGATAGCGGTACCGCCGGCGACTTCATCACCAATGACGACGATGGCCTGACAATCACCGCTACGCTAGATGCTCCGCTTGCCGAAGGCGAGACGCTGCAGTACAGCACCGATGGCACCACCTGGGTCGACATTACCGGCAGCGTGTCCGGTACTGCCGTCAGCTACAACGATGCCGCTCTGACCGAGTCAGCCACTGTACATCTTCGAGTAAAGGACACTGCTGGTAATGATGGACCGACAGCGTCACAGGTCATCATTATCGATGCGACTAATCCGATCACTACCGTCTCTATTGATTCAATCAGTGATGACTCCGGGGCAGTCGGCGACTTCCTTACTAATGACAATGACGGCCTAACTATCAGTGCAACTCTAAGTAATGAGTTAACTGAAGATGAGTCGCTTCTTTATAGCAGCGATGGCGGCCTGACTTGGTCTGAAATTACAAGTAGTGTGAATGGCACCAGCGTCAGTTACGAAGATCCATCGCTCGTAACATCCAGTACAGTTCATATGAAAGTCTCTGATGCCGCAGGTAATTCAGGCCGAGATGACGAGCAGCGAATAACAATTGACGCGACTCTACCAACAACCGTCAACATAGACAGCATCAGCACTGACACTGGGGCTGTAGGTGACTTCATAACGAGCGACAATGATGGATTGTCTATTAACTTTTCGTTAGGCGCTGACTTAGGGGATGGAGAAGCGTTGCTCTATAGCAACGATAATGGCTCTACATGGATTGATATTACTGGCTATATTGATGCCGGAGACTCTAGCTATTTCGATGCTGACCTCACCGCCTCTGCCACCGTGCAGCTCAAGGTGCAGGACGCCGCCGGCAACGATGGCGCAGTGGCCTCGCAGGCCGTCGTGATCGACGCTGTCGCGCCGACCACCACTGCCACCATTGACGCGATCAGCGACGATAGCGGTACCGCCGGCGACTTCATCACCAATGACGATGATGGCCTGACGGTCACCGCTACGCTGGATGCTCCGCTTGCCGAAGGTGAAACGCTGCAGTACAGCACCGATGGCACCACCTGGGTCGACATCACCGACAGCGTGTCCGGTACTGCCGTCAGCTACGCCGATGCAAACCTCACCACTTCTGCCACCGTGCAGCTCAAGGTGCAGGACGCCGCCGGCAACGATGGCGCAGTGGCCTCGCAGGCGGTCGTGATCGACGCTGTCGCACCGACCACCACTGCCACCATTGACGCGATCAGCGACGATAGCGGTACCGCCGGCGACTTCATCACCAATGACGATGATGGCCTGACGGTCACCGCCACGCTGGATGCTCCGCTTGCTGAAGGCGAGACGTTGCAGTACAGCTCTGATGGCACCACCTGGGTCGACATCACCGACAGCGTGTCCGGTACTGCCGTCAGCTACGCCGATGCCGACCTCACCGCCTCTGCCACCGTGCAGCTCAAGGTGCAGGACGCCGCCGGCAACGATGGCGCAGTGGCCTCGCAGGCCGTCGTGATCGACGCTGTCGCGCCGACCACCACCGCCACCATTGACGCGATCAGCGACGATAGCGGTACCGCCGGCGACTTCATCACCAGTGACGATGATGGCCTGACAATTTCGGCCACGCTGGATGCTCCGCTTGCCGAAGGCGAGACGCTGCAGTACAGCACCGATGGCACCACCTGGGTCGACATCACCGACAGCGTGTCCGGTACTGCCGTCAGCTACGCCGATGCAAACCTCACCACTTCTGCCACCGTGCAGCTCAAGGTGCAGGACGCCGCCGGCAACGATGGCGCAGTGGCCTCGCAGGCGGTCGTGATCGA
>NZ_JARWKU010000021.1:0-2566 GCF_029846435.1 Cobetia sp. 1AS1 | reverse complement strand
GTTTGCCTGCGCAAACCCCTTGGGTGTTATATGGTCAAGCCTCACGGGCAATTAGTACTGGTTAGCTCAACACATTGCTGTGCTTCCACACCCAGCCTATCAACCTTGTAGTCTTCAAGGGCCCTTCAGGAGGCGCAAGGCCTCAGGGAAGTCTCATCTTGAAGGGGGCTTCCCGCTTAGATGCTTTCAGCGGTTATCCCGTCCGAACGTAGCTACCGGGCAATGCCATTGGCATGACAACCCGAACACCAGAGGTTCGTCCACTCCGGTCCTCTCGTACTAGGAGCAGCTCTTCTCAAACTTCCGACGCCCACGGCAGATAGGGACCGAACTGTCTCACGACGTTCTAAACCCAGCTCGCGTACCACTTTAAATGGCGAACAGCCATACCCTTGGGACCGACTTCAGCCCCAGGATGTGATGAGCCGACATCGAGGTGCCAAACACCGCCGTCGATGTGAACTCTTGGGCGGTATCAGCCTGTTATCCCCGGAGTACCTTTTATCCGTTGAGCGATGGCCCTTCCATACAGAACCACCGGATCACTAGAACCTACTTTCGTACCTGCTCGACGTGTCTGTCTCGCAGTCAAGCACCCTTATGCTCTTGCACTCAATGCACGATTTCCAACCGTGCTGAGGGTACCTTCGTGCTCCTCCGTTACTCTTTAGGAGGAGACCGCCCCAGTCAAACTACCCACCATACACTGTCCTCGATCCGGATAACGGACCTGAGTTAGAACGCCAATGATGTCAGGCTGGTATTTCAAGGTTGGCTCCACCGCATCTGGCGACGCGGTTTCAAAGCCTCCCAGCTATCCTACACAGACAACATCAGCATCCAGTGTAAAGCTATAGTAAAGGTTCACGGGGTCTTTCCGTCTAGCCGCGGGTACACAGCATCTTCACTGCGATTTCAATTTCACTGAGTCTCGGGTGGAGACAGCGTGGCCATCATTACGCCATTCGTGCAGGTCGGAACTTACCCGACAAGGAATTTCGCTACCTTAGGACCGTTATAGTTACGGCCGCCGTTTACCGGGGCTTCGATCAAGAGCTTCGCGTGAGCTAACCCCATCAATTAACCTTCCGGCACCGGGCAGGCGTCACACCCTATACGTCCGCTTGCGCGTTTGCAGAGTGCTGTGTTTTTAATAAACAGTTGCAGCCACCTGGTATCTTCGACCGGTAAGAGCTTACGGAGCAAGTCCTTCACTCGAACCGGTGCACCTTCTCCCGAAGTTACGGTGCCATTTTGCCTAGTTCCTTCACCCGAGTTCTCTCAAGCGCCTTGGTATTCTCTACCTGACCACCTGTGTCGGTTTGGGGTACGGTCGCATGTGATCTGAAGCTTAGAGGCTTTTCCTGGAAGCGTGGCATCGATGACTTCCTGACCGTGGTCAGTTCGTCTCGCATCTCGACCTCAGAGGAACCGGATTTGCCTGATTCCTCGGCCTACATGCTTTCACCAGGACAACCAACGCCTGGCTCACCTAGCCTTCTTCGTCCCCCCATCGCAACCACATCCGGTACGGGAATATTAACCCGTTTCCCATCGACTACGCGTTTCCGCCTCGCCTTAGGGGCCGACTCACTCTGCTCCGATTAACGTAGAACAGAAAACCTTGGTCTTCCGGCGGGGGAGTTTTTCACTCCCCTTATCGTTACTCATGTCAGCATTCGCACTCGTGATACCTCCAGCAGACTTCTCAATCCACCTTCATTGGCTTACACGACGCTCCTCTACCGCTCATCCAGAGGATGAACCCGTAGCTTCGGTACCTGATTTAGCCCCGTTATATCTTCCGCGCAGGCCGACTCGACTAGTGAGCTATTACGCTTTCTTTAAAGGATGGCTGCTTCTAAGCCAACCTCCTAGCTGTCTGAGCCTTCCCACATCGTTTCCCACTTAATCAGGATTTTGGGACCTTAGCTGACGGTCTGGGTTGTTTCCCTTTTCACAACGGACGTTAGCACCCGCTGTGTGTCTCCCACGCTGCACTCACTGGTATTCGGAGTTTGCCTCGGGTTGGTAAGTCGGGATGACCCCCTAGCCGAAACAGTGCTCTACCCCCAGCGGTGATACGTGAGGCGCTACCTAAATAGCTTTCGAGGAGAACCAGCTATCTCCGGGCTTGATTAGCCTTTCACTCCGATCCACAGCTCATCCCAGCATTTTTCAACATACTTGGGTTCGGGCCTCCAATTGATGTTACTCAATCTTCACCCTGGCCATGGATAGATCGCCCGGTTTCGGGTCTATACCCTGCGACTGGTCGCCCAGTTAAGACTCGGTTTCCCTACGCCTCCCCTATACGGTTAAGCTCGCCACAGAATATAAGTCGCTGACCCATTATACAAAAGGTACGCGGTCACACCACGAAGGTGCTCCCACTGCTTGTACGCATACGGTTTCAGGATCTATTTCACTCCCCTCGCCGGGGTTCTTTTCGCCTTTCCCTCACGGTACTGGTTCACTATCGGTCAGCCAGGAGTATTTAGCCTTGGAGGATGGTCCCCCCATGTTCAGTCAAGGTTTCTCGTGCCCCGACCTACTCGATTTCACG
>NZ_JARWKU010000020.1:0-3567 GCF_029846435.1 Cobetia sp. 1AS1 | reverse complement strand
GCCAATGGCGCCTGGCGCTACACCCCGAGCACTGAGCTCACCGAGGGCGACCACGTCTTCAGCGTCACCGCGACTGATGCCGCCGGCAACGAGAGTGCGGCCTCTGGCGAGTTCACCCTCACCGTCGACACCACCGCGCCAGATGCACCGATCCTGTCCGAGACCGATGGCGAGACGGCCAATGGCAGCACCGTCAATGGTAGCGCCGAGGCCGGCGGCACCGTCGAAATCACCGATGGTGATGGCGATCTGCTGGGCAGCGGCACTGTTGCCGATGACGGTACGTTCAGCATCACCCTGTCTCCGAAGCAGGAAGCCGGCGCTGAGCTGACCGCTACCGTCACTGACGCTGCGGGTAACGAAAGCCCAGCCTCCGATGCCCTGGTGGTGCCGGAAGACGCTGACGTGACTGCGCCAAACACGCCGACCATCACTTCCGCGACCGACGATGTGGCAGCCGATACCGGTGCCCTCGCCTCCGGCGACAGCACGGATGACGCGACTCCGACGCTGACCGGCAGCGCAGAAGCCGGCAGCACCGTCACCATCACCCACAACGGTGAAGTCGTTGATACGGTCGTGGCAGATGCCAATGGCACCTGGCGCTATACCCCGAGCACTGATCTCACCGAGGGTGAGCATGTCTTCAGCGTCACGGCTACCGATGCTGCCGGCAACGAGAGTGCAGCCTCTGGCGAGTTCACGCTCACCGTCGACACCACAGCGCCGGATGCCCCAGTCCTGAGCGAGACCGATGGCACCACCGTCGCCGGAACCGGTGAAGCGGGCACCACGGTCGAGATCACCAATGCCAGTGATGATGTGTTAGGAACAGCGGTCGTCGATGCAGAAGGCAACTTCTCGGTTGAGCTCTCACCGGAGCAGGAAGCTGGCAGCACACTGACAGCCACGGCAACCGATGCAGCCGGCAATGAAAGCGCAGCGTCCGCGGCACTCGATGTGCCGGTAGATGCTGACGTTACCGCGCCGAACATCCCGACCATCTCTTCCGCGACCGACGACGTGGCAGCCGATATCGGTACCCTCGCCTCCGGCGATAGCACCAATGACGCAACGCCGACCCTGACCGGCAGCGCCGAGATCGGTAGCACCGTCACCGTCACCCACAACGGCGAAGTCGTTGATACGGTCGTGGCAGATACTAATGGCGCCTGGAGCTATACCCCGAGCACTGACCTCACCGAGGGTGATCACGTCTTCAGCGTCACCGCAACCGATGCTGCTGGTAACGAAAGCACGCCGTCGGGCGAGTTCACGCTTACCGTCGATACCGCTGCGCCGGATGCGCCAGTCCTGTCCGAGACCGATGGCACTACCGTCGCCGGGACCGGTGAAGCGGGCACCACGGTCGAGATCACCAATGCCAACGACGATGTTGTTGGCACCGCGGTCGTCGATGCAGAAGGCAACTTCTCCGTTGAGCTCTCGCCGGAGCAGGAAGCTGGCAGCACACTGACAGCCACGGCAACCGATGCGGCCGGCAATGAAAGCGCAGCGTCCGCGGCACTCGATGTGCCGGAAGATGCTGACGTTACCGCGCCGAACACGCCGACCATCACCTCCGCGACCGACAACGTAGCAGCCGATACCGGTGCCCTCGCCTCCGGCGACAGCACCAATGATGCGGCGCCGACGCTGACCGGCAGCGCCGAAGCCGGCAGCACCGTCACCATCACTCACAACGGCGAAGTCGTTGATACGGTCGTGGCAGATGCCAATGGCGCCTGGCGCTATACCCCGAGCACGGACCTCACCGATGGCGAGCATGTCTTCAGCGTCACCGCGACCGATGCTGCTGGCAACGAAAGCGCGGCTTCTGGCGAGTTCACACTCACCGTCGATACTACCGTGCCCACCAATCCGGCCTTGGCGCTCACCACCGACACCAACATTACGGACGACGGCATCACCAGCAATGGCGAAGTCACCGTCAGTGGTCTGGAAGCCGACGCCACTTGGGAGTACTCCCTCGACGGCGGCAGCAACTGGATCGATGGTACCGGCACCACCTTCACCCTCGCTGAAGGCAGCTACGCCGATGGCGTTGTGCAGATCCGTCAGACCGATGTGGCCGGCAACGTCAGTGACGCCGTGAACCTGGGCGCCGTGACGGTCGATGCGACCATCGACGCACCGAGCCTTGCGCTCACCACCGACACCAACATCACCGACGACGGCATCACCAGCAATGGCGAAGTCACCGTCAATGGTCTGGAAGCCGACGCCAGCTGGGAGTACTCCCTCGACGGCGGCAGCAACTGGATCGCGGGTACCGGCACTACCTTCACCCTCGCCGAAGGTGTCTACGCCGATGGCGTTGTGCAGATCCGTCAGACCGATGTCGCCGGCAATGTCAGCGACGCCGCCAACCTGGGCGACGTGACGGTCGATGCGACCGCTCCGACGGGCAGCATCGCCTTCGTCGATGGTGACGATGGCCTGCTCAATCTGGCAGACATCAGCGCCGTCGATCTGACTGGCAGCATCGAGGCCGGTCTCGACAGCAGCAATGTCGTGATCACCATCACTGACAGCGCCGATCCGGCCAACGAGATCACCGTCGCCACGACTGACATTACGGTCGACGGCGCCGGCAATCTGTCCGTAACCGGTCTGGACCTGAGCACCGCAACTTCCGGGCTCACCGAAGGCGCCCTCACCGTCTCGATGACCGTGACCGATGTGGCGGGCAATACGTTCGAGACCGACGACACTACCACCAGTGATCTCACGGTACCTGAGACTCCGAGCCTCGCGCTGAGTGAAGACACCAACGTCACCGACGACGGCATCACCAGCAATGGTGAGGTCACTGTCAGTGACCTCGAGGCCGGCGCGACTTGGGAGTACACCACCGACGGCGGCAGCAACTGGATCGCGGGTACCGGCACCACCTTCACCCTCGCCGAAGGCGGCTACGCCGATGGCGTTGTGCAGATCCGTCAGACCGATGTCGCCGGCAATGTCAGTGACGCCGTGAACCTGGGCGCCGTGACGGTCGATGCGACCATCGACGCACCGAGCCTCGCGCTCACAGCCGACACCAACATCACGGACGACGGCATCACCAGCAATGGCGAGGTCACCGTCAGCGGTCTGGAAGCCGACGCCAGCTGGGAGTACTCCCTCGACGGCGGCAGCAACTGGACCGATGGCACCGGCACCACCTTCACCCTCGCCGAAGGCAGCTACACCGATGGCGTTGTGCAGATCCGTCAGACCGATGTCGCCGGCAATGTCAGTGACGCCGTGAACCTGGGCGCCGTGACGGTCGATGCGACCATCCCAGCAACGACTATCACCATCGATTCCATCAGTGACGATACTGGTCTCGCAGCCGATGACTTCATCACCAATGACGATGATGGCCTGACGGTCACCGCCATGCTGAGTGCCGAGCTCGCCACTGGAGAAGCTCTGCTCTACAGCACCGATGGCACCACCTGGGTCGACATCACCGACAGCGTGTCCGGTACTGCCATCAGCTACGCCGATACTGACCTCACCGCCTCTGCCACCTTGCAGCTCAAGGTGCAGGACGCCGCC